>NZ_JBEYWW010000003.1:362248-390830 GCF_040644635.1 Microbispora sp. NPDC046933
CGATTGCGCCCGAGCCGTTGGCCGAGTTGTACCACAGGATCCGGCTCCCCACGACAACGACGTGGGTCCAGTGCGAAGAGAACGCCCCCGCCGGATATGAACGCAGCGTCACGTGACTATTGCTGGTCTCGTCGATGGTGCCGATTGCGCCCGAGCCGTTGGCCGAGTTGTACCACAGGATCGGGGGCGTTGTGGTAGCCGCGCCGACCGGTGAGGCTGTGCCCGCCAACGCGAGTGCGGCGAGCACAGCAAGTAAGACCGCTAGGACGCGTTCACGCGTACGTGGCATTCCTGATCCTTTCGTTGGATGAGGCTAGTCGCAGGTACGTAGCTGTGGCATTCGTGGCTGGAGCTGCGACAGGCCACGCCCACGCGGTGGCCTGTCGCACTACGGATGGCGCCGGGAGAGCGGTGATACAGCGAATTTCCCGCGAGTTTGCCGGCGGGCCGCGGCCGGGGCCCGATCCGGCCGGGGCGCGGTCGCCCCTGCAGGAGCCGGCGCGGTCGTCTACGGCTGGGGGTCGATCCAGCCGGTGATGACGGCGGCCCCGGCGGACGTGCGGACGTGCAGCCGGAAGCGCCCGGCCGGAACCGGTCCGATCACGAACCAGCCGACCTCGTCGACCGGGACCTCCCGGACGGGGCCGTCGTCGTCCCGCACGAGGACCGCGCCGGGCTGCGCAGGCACCAGCTGCCCGCGCACCGCGACGGGAGCGGGGAGTCGAGCTGCACCTCGGCCAGCTCGGCGTCGGCGGTCCGCCACGCGAAGGCCGCCTTCCCGGCACGCACAAAGGACTCGGGCACCCGGGCCTCGCGCACCGCGTGCCCCAGCTCCTCGAGCAGCCGGTCGTCGTCGTCCCACCAGCTCGGTACGTCCGTCACGCCGTCGCCCCCGTCCACGTCGACCGCCTAGGTCTAAAACTGACGGAGGTTGTTGACACCCCGGGTCTCCGATTATTACGGAGACTTCCATGCCCCCATCAGCCGAGCAGCAGCTCGATCGCCAGGCCCGCCACCGCCTGGCGATCATCCGTCACGCTGAAGAGGTCACCGGCAACGTCGCGCAGACCTGCCGGTACTACGGAATCAGCCGCAACGCCTACTACATCTGGTACCGCCGCTATCAAGCCGAAGGCATCGAGGGCCTGCGCGACCGCTCCAGCAGGCCCAAGACCAGCCCGAACGCCACCCGCACCGACGTCGTCAGAAAGATCATCCATCTACGGCAGCACTATCACTTCGGTCCGCAGAAGATCCAGATGTACCTCAAGCGCTACCACGACATCGACATCAGCAGCTCGGGCGTGTGGCGCATCCTCAAACGCCTGGGCATGAACCGCCTGCCGGCCTCGCAGCGCTACAAGCGCCGCGACAGGCGCTGGAAGCGCTACGAGAAGCAGCAGCCCGGCCACCGGGTGCAGATCGACGTGAAGTTCATCGAGCCGCTTGCCCCAGCCGCGGGCCAGCCGGCAGCCGCCTCCTCGACGACAGGGCGGCCGACCACTCCCCGGCGCAAGAGGTACTACCAGTTCACCGCCATCGACGACTGCACCCGCCTGCGGGTGCTGCGCATCTACCCCCAATGCGACCAGAAGACCGCCATCCAGTTCCTCGACTACGTCCTGGAACGTCTGCCGTTCAAAGTCGAGGTCATCCAGACCGACAACGGCGCCGAGTTCCAATCAGCCTTCCACTGGCACGCCCTGGACAAGGGCATCGCCCACAGCTACATCAAACCCCGCACCCCACGACTCAACGGCAAGGTGGAGCGGTCACACCGCATCGACGCCGAGGAGTTCTACCGCCTTCTCGACGGCGTGCTCATCGACGACACCGGTGTCTTCAACGACAAACTCCGCGAATGGGAGGACTACTACAACTACCATCGCCCTCACGAAGCCCTTGGCGGCCAAGCCCCCTACGAACGCCTCAAGCAGAAGACGACCCAGGTGTAACCCGGCCCCGTCAGTTGCACACCTAGCGCGCGTCGACCGGGTGGGAGGACGAGCTCGCCACGCTGGCCCACCGCCTGCAGGTCCTGGCCGGGCAGATCGCCGATGCGGCCCGCGACCACGCGCGCACGGTTGCCGGCTACAGCCACGCGACCCGGATCGCCGGGACCGCGCCGCAGATTCGTCGTGCGCTGGCGGCCGCCGCGGCGGACGACGAAACCGGCTGACGCCCGTCTGTCGTTTTGTAGCGGAGGCCGCGCCGCGGCGCCGGGCGCCTCTCTTGCGCGCGCATGTACGCGCGTACCTGCGCGGGCAGGAAGGCCCGCGAACCACCTGGAGGCGCTGCGCGAGGCGCACCGTGCCGAGTCCGAGCGGCTGCTGGAGGTGTTCGGCCACGTCCTGTCGGTGGTGAAGCCGAGATCGCCCAGAGGCTGGTGCCCAGGCCCACCGCGAGTGCCCGTACTCCGCCTGATTTTCCGCACTCTGGTCACCGCTGGCGATCCGGCTCATCCTTGGGGTGGGAGGTGCCGGCATGCTCTACCGGATCTTGGCGGACACGATCACGAGCTGGGTGGACGCGGACATCCCCCGCGACGACGGCGAGCGGCCCTCGGGCACGCGGCTGCGGGGGGCGTGGGCGTCGGGCGGTCCGTGCTCCTCGCTGGAAGGGCTGCGCCTGCCGCCGCTGAACAACCGCCGACTCCGGTTCTGGTACACCGAGGAGGGCTGGCGTGTGTACGGCCGGGCCCACTGGGCCGAGCTGCGCGAGGCGGGTCACACCGTACGGGTGATTCGCGTCAAGAACGCTCCCGGCTCCCGGGTGGCCTACCGCGACCGCTACCAGGTCGCCCTCCTCCCTCCATCACCGGGAAGGCGCTGACGACCGCCACCGGATCCCGGCGAGGCGATCCCACACCCGGTCCGGGCTCTGTCCCGTAATCGGTGGTGGCGCCGTGCAATCACCTGCCAGCCTGAGGCGCGTGCGGAAGACAAATGTCTGGTGGGTCTGGTGTTCTCAGGGCTGTCTGATCTGGTCATCGAGGACGTAGCGGACGAGAACGACCTCATTCGGGTCCTGGCCGCACTCGGAATGAGCCTGTGCCGTGCCCAGTATGCGGGGTGCTCGCCGCCGTGTGCACGGCTTCTGCGGCCGTACGGTCACGGACCTCCCGGTCGACGGCCGGAACCTGGCCGTGCCGCTGAGAGTACGGCGCCTGGTCTGCCCGGTGCTGGGATGCCCACGTCAGACGTTCCGTGAACTGGTGCCCGGGCTGCTAAAGCGCTACCAGCGCCGCACCAACCGGCGCACCGGCCAGCTGGGAGCGATGGTGAGAGAGCTCGCGGGCCCGGCAGGCGCTCGTCTGTCACAGGCGCTGGACATCGCGATCTCGAGATCCACGGCGCTGCGGCTGCTCATGCGCTTGCCGCTGCCGCCACCGCGGGTCCCCCGCGTGCTCGGGGTCGATGACTTCGCTCTCAAGCGCCGCCACCGATACGTCACCATCCTCACCGACGCCGAAACCGGTGAACGCATCGACGTTCTCCCCGGCCGTGGTGCCGACGCCCTTGAGGTGTGGCTGCGTGCCCACCCGGCGTGGAGATCGTCTGCCCCGACGCGGTGCGCGGGCAGCTGGTGCCTGCGCAGCCCGGCGCGGTCCTCGTGCGGGACGACGACGGCCCCGTCCGGGAGGTCCCGGTCGACGAGGTCGGCTGGTTCGTGATCGGACCGGTTCCGGCCGGGCGCTTCCGGCTGCACGTCCGCACGTCCGCCGGGGCCGCCGTCATCACCGGCTGGATCGACCCCCAGCCGTAGACGACCGCGCCGGCTCCTGCAGGGGCGACCGCGCCCCGGGCGGATCGGGCCCCGGCCGCGGCCCGCCGGCAAACTCGCGGGAAATTCGCTGTATCACCGGTCCCCCAGCGCCGTCCGTAGTGCGACAGGCCACCGCGTCAGCGGTGACGTACCGCATCGGAAGGACCAGGATCGTGAGCGATCCCGCACGAGCGATGAGCAAAGAAGACGCCTACGCCGAGCTGCTCGACCTGCAGTCGGGCGACGTGATCCGGCTGGAGGGGGCGAGCAGCCCGGACGGGGGGTGAGCCTGGACGGCTGGGACGGCGAGGATTTCCAGGACGGCAACGTCGCCGGAGTCGTCATCCGCTACCTGGAGTCGGGCACCTTGAGAATCGGGCAGCCCGAGCATCCGTCGGCGCCCGACCAGCTCGCACGACGGGCTCTCCCTGAAGGTGCGCCTGACATCACCAGCCTGCTTGAGATCATCAAGTTCCCCGGGGCCTGGTCGCCGGCGTCGGGGCATCGTCGCCCGGTTGTCAGGCGGATGGTCCAACTAGTGAGGAAGCAGAGGAATTGCAGCACGCCCGATCCCCCTTTTTTCTGCAGGGGAGGCTCTCCGGCGACGACCAAACCGATCGAAAGGCTGGCGAAGTGCCACCGGACGGCGCACCATGGACATTGCCGCCGACCCCGAGGAGACGGCGTGAGCATGTCACCGGATAATTCCCGCCTAGTCGTCATTTACCCAACACAGCTCGCGGGGACGGTGCTTCCTGTGGAACCCGGACGCCGCTCGCTTGGCCGCGGGCATGCCGCCGATCTACGACTCGACGACCCCCATCTCAGTTCCATCCATGCCGCGCTCACCGCGGCAGGCGGCCAGACCAGCATCGAGGACCTGGGATCACGTAACGGCACGTCGGTTAACGGCGAACCGGTATGGCGGCCGAGGGTCCTGCGTGATGGCGACGTGATCCAGTTCGGCATGGTCCGCGCGCGGTACGAGGTCGGCGGGAGCACCGGCATGTTGCCGACCGCTCGGGCTGCGCAGGAGGGGCCGGTCCGCTTCGACGTCGGCCGGCAGACGGGCGGCCAGATCAATAACGTGGGGCGCGACCAGTACAACCACTTCTTCCAGCAGCGGGAGAGCTTCCTGCGGGAGGCCGCAGCGGCTCGCACTCGAGCACGGCGCTTGATCTATCTGAGCTTGGCGATGATGTTCGCCGGAATCCTCGTCTACGGCTTGAAGTTCTTCGGCACTTTCAGAAGTGTCATAGCGAGCGCGCAGAGCACGCGCCCGCCAGACCTGAGCGAGGTATTCGGGGACGTCCTGGGGCCGGTCTCCTTGAGCGCGCTGGCCGTGGCGGCAGCGGGCAACATGCTCTTCTGGGTCGCACTGATCATGCACATCGTCACCGCCGCACGTCGCAGGCGAGTAGACACCGACCCCCGGCACGCCTGGAACGCTCCGGTCCAGTAGAGACGAGTTGGAGGATGGAGTTGACGTTCAACATCGGCAACCAGCAGGCCGTCAACATCAACAACGTGGGCGGTGATCAGACCATCCATGGCGGCCAGCAGGGCACGTTCCTCGCGGGAGAACCCAGTGAGTGGGCCGCGTCGCTGGTGACCCGGCTCCAGGCTCTCGGCCTGCCGTCAGAGGCGGCTGAGGCAGAGGCCGTACAGACCGAATTGGACCGCGCACAACCCGACCGCCAGAGCATCGCCACCCGCTTGACCAGGCTGACCGAGGCTCTGACATCGGTGGGGGCGCTCGCCACGGCGGGAGAGTCCTTGCGCGGGCCCTTGATGGCTCTGGCGGGCTGGCTGGGGGCGCTCGGAGCTCCCATCTTGCGCATGCTCACAGGCTGAGCGCGGCGGACGAGGTCCCCTGGATACTTCGAGGGCGTGTCATCGAAATGCGTGTCAGGACATGACCATCGGGTCACGACCACGAAGGTGATGTATGAGCCTGCCACCGTGTGATTCGTTTTTGCAGGTTAAGCGGTGAGGGTGCCGGGGAGCTGTTCCTGGTTCGGTGTGTCGCCGCGGATCACGCGGAGGCGTGCTTTGGCCAGGACGTCCAGGCCTATGTAGCGGCGGGCTTCGGTCTATTCGTCGGTCTGTTCGGCGAGTACGGCGCCGACGAGCCGGATGATGGCGGCGCGGTCGGGGAGAATGCCCACGACGTCGGTGCGGCGGCGGATCTCCTTGTTCAGCCGCTCTTTGGGGTTGTTGGACCAGATCTGCTTCCAGGTTCCCCGGGGGAGGGCGAAGACCAGCAGGTCGTCGCGGGCGCCATCGAGGTGGTCGGCGGCGGCCGGGTACTTGGCCGCCAGGGTGTCGATGACCCAGGCGTGCTGCGTGCGCACCTGTTCGGCGGTCGGCTGATCGAAGATGGTGCGGACCAGGGTGGCCACCCACGGCTGGGCCGACTTGGGCACGGTGGTAAGCAGATTGCGCAGGACAGTAGTGCGGCAGCGCCGCCAGGAGGCTCCGGGAAGGGTTGCGCCGATCGCCTCCACCAGGCCGAGGTGGGCATCGGAGATGACCAGCTGAACGCCGGACAGGCCGCGGGCGACCAGGCCGCGTAGGAACGCCAGCCAGCCCGCACCGTCCTCGCGTGCGGTGACCTCCAGCCCGAGGATCTCCCGCTGGCCGTTGGCGTTGACCGCGGTGGCGACCAGGGCGTGCACGTTGACCGTCCGGCCGCCTTCGCGACCTTCTGCCTGAGGGCGTCCAGCCACACGAAGGTGTACGGGCCGCCGTGCAACGCCCGGGTACGGAAGGCCTCCACCTGCTCATCCAGCACCTTGGCCATGGCCGAGACCTGGCTCTTGGAGATGCCGCCGATCCCGAGCTGCTCGACCAGCTTGTCCGCCCGTCGCGTGGAGACGCCCAGCAGATAGGAGGTGGCCACGACGCTGACCACGCTTGCTCGGCCCGGCGGCGGCGTTCCAGCACCCAGTCGGGGAAGTAGAACCCTGCCGCAGCTTCGGGATGGCCAGATCGACGATGGCGGCCCGAGTGTCCCACTCCCGCTTGCGGTAACCGTTGTGGGAGTTGGTCCGCTCGCTGCTGCGCTCGCCGTAGGAGGCGCCGTTCACGACGCCACGCCCTACCAGCGGAAACTCTTACACCACTCCCGTGGACGCAACCCGGCGGGGCGCGCCACCATACATCTCCGCTCCCTGAATACGGTCGAATGGCGGGCCCGAAGGGTACGCACTGTGCGCGCCGCGGAGATGGGATGGCCATTCACGATCTCGAGGCCCCCGCGAGCAGCGAAGCCGCGACAAGCGCTGTCAGGACCACCACGCGCCGGTCGTTCGACTTCGGTGACCACAGGTTGCACCAGCCGAGCGGGTTGCCGAAGCCGAACTGCTCAGCCGTTCAGGGAGCCGACACAGCCGCCCCCTCACGCTCAAAAAGGTCGCGCGGCGGCGTGGCCACCACCGCCTCGTCAGCCGGCGCCGATGCACACGAAGCCGGCCGCTGCGGCGGCCGTCCGCGGGTCGTCGCCTCGGACAGCCCGCTGGGCCTCGGCGAGCGCGGCGGCGGGCGGGCGCCCGGTGGCCAGCCGCTCGTGGAAGGCCACCATGACGGGGGTCGTAGCCGCGTCGGGGATCGGCAGCACCGAGGCGACGAGCTGGGACGTGCCGCGGGCGAGGAACGCCACGGCGAGACCCATCAGCTCGTCGCCGGTGCGTACCACGGAACGACCGCTGTCGCAGGCCGCGAGCACCAGCGTGTGCGGTACCCGCGGTAGCCGTTCCACGTCGTAGGCCATCAGCGGCCCGTCGGCGAGCGCGATGCCGGAGAACAGTGGGTTCTCCGCCGACAGGTGGCCGTGCGCGGCGAGATGCACGAGCCCGGCCCGCGACAGGGCAGCCGAGACCGCCTCGACCGACGCCGCGGTTCCGGCGAGCACGGTGCCGTCGTGGATCGCGCCGACCGCCGTAGCCTCGGGCCCCGCGGCCGGCAGCCGCGGGCCCGCCACCGCGACCACCCCTCTTCCGGACGCGACGCCCGCGCGACCCAGGTGCGCCCCGCCCCCGCCGTCACCGTCCGTTCCGTCGGCAGAAGCGAGGCGGGTCCTGGCGAGCTGCCACAGCGTCGCGGACGGCGCGACGGTCACGGGCCGTCCCGCGCAGGACGGCAGGAGGGACCACGGCAGGCTGTGCAGCGGCCCGGTGGGCACCACGACGAGCGGACGGTCGCCGATCTCGGCCAGCGGCCCGAGCAGCAGGGCGTCGAGCCGGGCGGCCGCGGCGTCCAGCAGCGCGACGGACGCGGCCAGCACCTGGGGCCGGGCATCCGGGCGCGCGTTGCGCCGCACAGCGAACGTAAGTCGCTCGATCAGGTCGGCCACCTCGGCCGTCGCCCCGAGTCTGCGGACGACCACTCGGCCGTCCACCACGGTGATCGCGTGCAGGTCGGCGCCCCGGCGGAGGTACTCGACCAGCGCCCACGAACCGAGCGAGGCGGCGAGGTCCCGGGGCGTGACCGGGGCCGCGGTCCCGCCGCCGGGAGTGCCGGAGAGCCGGCGGTTGTGGTCGAGGATGCGCCGTTCCAGGTCCGCCTGCCGGGCGAGCAGCGGGGCGGGCGCCGCCGCCTGGCCGGCCAAGTCCCTCGTGACGGACCGCAGCCGGGCCAGCAGCGCGGTCAGCACCGGGTCGTCGGGCGGGCGGACCGGCGCGGCCAGCAGGCGACTGGCCCGGGCGCGCTCCGACCACTCGAAGAGGCTGTCGGGGCGGCCGGTCTCGAAGGCCACCTCCAGTCCCAGCGCCACGAGGTCGCCCCGATGCGCCGCCGCGTGCACCCGCAGGTCGGTGGCCCCCATCGCCGAGGCGTGCTCGTCTAGGACCCGCAGGCCCGTCCGTACGGCGGCGAGCACGCCGCGCGCGTCGCCCTCGGCCCGCCGTTGAAGCGCCCGCGCGTACCAGCCGCGCGCGCGGACGAGCGCCGGTCCCCGGGAGCGGGACGCCGCCGCGGCCCGGCTCAGGTAGCTGGCGGCCACGTCCGCCGTCCGGGAGCGCCGCTCGGTGGTCAGCTCCACTCTCGCCCGAGCATCACCAGCGTCTCTGGAACGGTCGGGCCCTTTTTCGCTCTGCCGGACGCAGCGCTCAGCGGTTACCTGGGCGGCCACGATCGCGGCGTCCAGCGCGGCCGCGGGCCATCCCGCCGCGTCCAGTGTCGCGACCATGACGTCGATGACCGCCGAAGGGAGGCGCGGCCGACGGCCGGCGGCGCGCTGGGCGGACAGGACGGACAACCGGGCCAGTTCAGTCCATTCCCGTCGCCCCTGGGCGCGGAAGCGGCGCAGTGCCGCACGGGCGTGGCCGAGCGCAGCGGCCGGGTCCCCGGACAAAATCTCGGCCTGCGCGAGCAGCACCTGCACCTCGGGCACCTTGAGCGAGCGGCGCTCGCGGCGGTAGGCGTTTACTGCGCGGGCGGCGGCCGCCTTCGCCTCGGCCGTGAGCCCCACCGACAGCAGCAGTTCGGCCCGGTCCTGGTGCAGCGTGCCCAGCTGGGCGCCGTGTGCGCCGATGATGCGCTCGGCCCGGTCGAGGTGGCGCAGCGCGGCCGGTACGTCGCCTCGCAGCGTCTCCATGAGACCGAGGTTGTTGGCGATCAGGCCGATCGTCAGGGGGCGGCCGAGCTCGCGCGCCAGCGTCTCCGCCTCCAGCAGGTCGCGTTCGGCCGCGGCGAAGGCGTGGCGGTCGGAGTGGACGAGGGCCCGGTTGATCAGCATCCGCTGCACGCCGAGCAGGTCGTCGTTCTGGCGCAGCGCCTGCAGCGCCACCTCGAACTCGGCAAGCGACTCGTCGAGGCGGCCCATGACGTGCAGCACGATTGCGCGCTGCGCGCGGGCGCGGGCGGCGGCCATGCCGGTCAGATCCGGCAGGGCTGTGTCGATCTCGCGCAGCGCGGCCTGCGGCCTGCCCCGTTGCAGGACCGCGAAGGCGAGCTTGTACCGCGCCTCGGCGGCCAGGTCGGCGCGGCCGGCCCGCACACCCAAGGCGGCGGCGCGGCTCAGGTGCCTGATGGCGTTGTCGAGCTCGCCGACATGCAAGAGCGCGTGCCCCCAGGCGCGTTCGGCGGTGGACGCCGCCACGGCGTGGCCCGCGCGGGCCGCGCGCCGTGCGGCCCTCTCGGCCGCCGGGAGACCCGAGACGGGGTCGCGGTCGACCGCGGCCAGTGCCGCCTCGGCCTCGGCCAGCGGCTCATTCGCCGGCTCCGGTGACCCGTCCACCCGTGCGCCGACCGCATCTACCCCGGCCACCGAACCGTCCACCGCCTCGGCTCCCGCCATCGGCCCGAGCGCCGGTTCGGCTCCGGCCGGCGTCTCGGCCCTCATCACCGAGCCGTCCGGAGAGCCGCCGCTGTCACCGTCGGCAGGAACGGCGGGGTCGCGTGCTGGAGCGTTCCCGATGGCTCTTGCGCCCGGCGGCTCTTCCCGCGTTGGATGTATCACGGCCAGCCCTCGTGGTTCCGTCTGAGGAAGTTCGCGTTCCGGACAAGTCATGATCCCGGGAAGGACATTATCCAGATGCCAGTCGACGCGGGCACCACATCGCATCAATCGGACCAACTCATCGTCGACCTCCTGCACCTGGAGGTCGTCGAGCGCATGCTGAACGAGTTCGGCATCGTGCACGCCGCCCTCGCCCCCGACGACCGCGACGAGCTCCTCGGGCTGGCCCGCCTGCGCGACCTCAGGGACGCCGCCGAGGATCCCGTCGAGGTCGGCGAGCTCCTCGCCCTGCTGCGGGATAAGGCGGCCGCCGACCGCGGCGGCTGGGTGCCGACGATCGGCAAGAACCGGGTGGTGGACGCGGTCATCGGGGACGGCCAGTTCGGCGTGCTGGGGCACAAGCCGATGGACGGCGGGCTGCCGGAGCCCGCCAGTCCCGCCGACGTGCCGCAGTCCGCCGTGCACGAGGATGCCGGGCGCGGCGTGCGGGTCGGCGTCGTCGACACCCCGCTCGCGTCCACGGGACCGGTTACGGCGGAGCACGCGCTCCCGTACCGCTCGGGGCACTCCGCGTTCGTGCGCAGCCTCATCCAGCGGGAGGCTCCGGCCGCGGAGATCTCCGTCGAGGGGGTCCTGGACCCGGGCACGGGCCGGGCCGACTCCTGGGACACGGCCCGGGCCATGCTGCGGCTGGCGGCCGCCTTCCAGCCGGACATCCTCAACCTCTCCCTCGGTTGCTTCACGCTATCCGGGGGGCCCCCGCTGGTTATCGCCCGCGCGATCGAGCGGCTCGCCCCACGGGTGCTGGTCGTGGCCGCCGCGGGCAACCACGGCGCGCTTCCCCACCTCAGCTCCGGACGCAGCCGGCGCTCGGCCTGCTGGCCGGCCGCCGTCCCGCCCGTCGTCGCGGTCGGCGCGTACGGCACGGGGGACGGATTTCCGGTCATGTCCGAGTGGAGCCCAGACCTTCCATGGGTGGCGTGCCTGGCACCCGGTGAGGGGGTCGTGGGCTCGTACCTCACGGGAGAGGTCGACGTCGACGGCGGCCCCCAGACCTTCCAGGGCCACGCCCGGTGGAGCGGCACCTCCTTCTCGGCCGCACTCGTCAGCGGCGCGGTCGCCGCCCGCACGGTCCCGGGCTCGGTGACGCCCCGGCAGGCGCTGGACATGCTCCTGGCCGAGGCCGCCGAGGTCCGGCCCTACCCGCTTCAGGGCTGACGCGTCATGCGCGACGATCCGGTCGTCATCGATCTCGTGCTCCGGGCGCGCGAGGGCGACGCCGCGGCATGGGACGCCATCGTCGAGCGGTACGCGCCACTGGTCTGGGGGGTGTGCGGCCGGTACGGCGTGACCGGCAGCGACGCGGACGACGTCGCCGGCGGCGTCTGGCTGCGGCTGGTGGAGCGCCTCGGCACGCTGCACGAGCCGGCCGCCCTTCCCGGCTGGCTCGCCCGCACCACCCAGCGACAGTGCCTGCAACTGCTGCGCGCCCGTAAGCGGCAGGTTCCGGTGGACGAGCCCGAGCCGGACGTCCGCGGGAACGAGGACGGCGTGGACGGCGCGATACTGGCGGCGGAGCGGCGGCACGCCCTGCGCACGGCCTTCGCCGAGCTGCCGGCCCAGTGCCGCGAGCTGCTGAGCATGCTGTTCGCCGAGTCGCCGGCCTCCTACGCCGAGATCAGCACCGCGCTCGGCGTCCCGGTGGGGGCGATCGGCCCCAACCGCGGGCGCTGCCTGGATAGGCTGCGCAGGAGCCGGGCGCTGGCCGCCCTTCAGCTGGCCTAGGCGGTCGACGTGGACGGGGGCGATGGCGTGACGGACGTACCGAGCTGGTGGGACGACGACGACCGGCTGCTCGAGGAGCTGGGGCACGCGGTGCGCGAGGCCCGGGTGCCCGAGTCCTTCGTGCGTGCCGGGAAGGCGGCCTTCGCGTGGCGGACCGCCGACGCCGAGCTGGCCGAGGTGCAGCTCGACTCCCTGCTCCCGTCGCGGGAACCGGCGGGGCTGCGCGACGAGCCGCGGCCGGACGGCTCGGGGCCGCGCGTGCTGAGCTTCGCCGCCGGCGAGCTGTCCATCGAGGCCGAGATCCATCCCGACGCGGTGCGCGGGCAACTGGTGCCCGCGCAGCCCGGCGCGGTCCTCGTGCGGGACGACGACGGCCCCGTCCGGGAGGTCCCGGTCGACGAGGTCGGCTGGTTCGTGATCGAGCCGGTTCCGGCCGGGCGCTTCCGGCTGCACGTCCGCACGTCCGCCGGGGCCGCCGTCATCACCGGCTGGATCGACCCCCAGCCGTAGACGACCGCGCCGGCTCCTGCAGGGGCGACCGCGCCCCGGCCGGATCGGGCCCCGGCCGCGGCCCGCCGGCAAACTCGCGGGAAATTCGCTGTATCACCGGTCCCCCAGCGCCGTCCGTAGTGCGACAGGCCACCGCGTCAGCGGTGACGTACCGCATCGGAAGGACCAGGATCGTGAGCGATCCCGCACGAGCGATGAGCAAAGAAGACGCCTACGCCGAGCTGCTCGACCTGCAGTCGGGCGACGTGATCCGGCTGGAGGGGGCGAGCAGCCCGGACGGCGTGAGCCTGGACGGCTGGGACGGCGAGCAGCCCCAGGACGGCAACGTCGCCGGAGTCGTCATCCGCTACCTGGCATCGGGCACCTTGAGAATCGGGCAGCCCGGACACCCGTCGGCGCCCGACCGGCTGGACCCCCGCAACGCGCTCGCCCTGGTGCGGCTGTGCCAGTGGCTGAAGGACACCTACAACGTCGTCGAGCTGTACCACCTCGGGATCTCCGGCGGCGGCGTCGACGAGCAGGGCCGCCCGCGCATCGACTGCCACGGCCATGGCCGCGCGGTCGACTTCGTCGGCGTCAAGGCGGTCACCCAGGACGGCGAACCGTGGGCGTTCACCGTCAACGACAACTGGGGAACCGTGTCGACCCCCGCGACCCCCGGGGGAACCTGGCCGCCCGGGACCGGAGCCGGCACGTCCTACCGGCTCGACAATGAGAACGCCGACCCGTTCACACGCGACTTCTGGCGCGCCCTGTATGAGTTCATCGCCTCGGAGTGGCAGGACCGCACCGACCGCCCCGACGGGCTGGACACGCCCACATCCATCGGCGAGCGCAGCTACATCATGCACCCCGACCACCCGGCCACCGCCCCCGGGACGAAGCACGGCCGAGAGGCCCACAAGAACCACATCCACATGCAGATCGGCGTCACCGGAACGGCGGCCTGAGCATGCGCAACCTGACATTCTGCGACATCCGGCTGCACCCCTCGGCGGTGGACTCCGCCTTCGAGGAGGCCATGACCGGCGACGTCATGCCGGGTGCGGGCGACCTGCCGCACCCGCCCGGCGCACTGTTCGTGCGCAGCCTGTACCGCGAGGCCGGCTACGGGTTCCCGCCGGCGTACCGCTGCGTCGTGAACTCGGTCCTGGTGAGCGACATCGAGTTCTTCGGCATGCGCCCCCGGATCGCTCGGCTCGGCGCCGACGCCAAGAAGCCGCGCCGCCGGCTCGTCGCGGGCGCGGTGCCGGACGAGGAGACGGCGCTGGACGTGCTGCGGACGGGGGAGGCCCACTCGCTGGTGATGGCCGTCGTCCACCTCCCGCCGCGGATGATCCAGGACCCCGTGGAGAAGGAGCTGGTGGCCGCGATCGAGGAGGAGATCGCCACGCCGTCCCGGTTCAGCACGGTGACCGGCGCGATCTGGACCCGCGACGAGGGTGACCAGGGCCGGATCGAGTACCTCATCGCCGCGACGGGCGACTTCGCGGAGATGCGGCTGCGGCCCCGGACGGTCGAGCGGATCGAGGCGGCCGGCGGCACGCTGGTCGAGTCGCGCGGGTTCCGCCACGTCGGCACGGTGCAGGGTGAGCCCGCGCCCCAGGCGGGGCGGTGACGGCCGTGGACAAACTGTGCGGGTTCGTCGCCCCGTCAGGGGTGAAGGCGTACTTCTTCACCGGAGAGCGCTACATCCGGTACGACGTCGAGGCCGACGGAGTCGACGAGGGCTACCCGCTGGCGATCGCCGACCAGTGGCCCGGCCTGTTCCAGGCGGACATCGACGCCGCCCTGCCGTGGAGCGACGGCTCGGTCTTCTTCTTCCGCGGCGACCAGTGCCTGGCGTACGACGTCGAGAACGGGACCGTGCTGGACGGCCCGCGGCCAATCGCCGAGATGTGGCCCGGACTGTTCGAGTCCGGCATCGACGCCGCGATCCTGTGGGGCAGCGGCAACGCCTACTTCTTCCGCAGGCAGGAGTACCAGGAATTCGACGGCGCGACCGGCCAGATCGACCCGCAGGTCAAGTCGGTCGCCGACGACTGGCCTGGAGCGTTCCCGCGGATCGAGACGGCGCTGTGGTGGCCCAGCGGCAACCCGTACATCTTCTGCGGGGACGAGTACGCGAGGCTCGACCCGGACGACGGCTCCATGGTCGAGGGCTATCCCCGGCCCATTGAGGAGAACTGGCGGGGGCTGCCGATCGGGCCGCTGGCCGAGGACGTTCCCGAGCCTGTCACACCGGACGCGCCGACCGGCTCGGCGCGCTCGGTCAGGGACTTCTTCCCCGAGTTCAGCGAACAGTTCGAGGGACGGGTCCCCTACCTGTACCAGGACGTCAAGGGCCTGGTCACCACGGGCGTCGGCAACCTCGTCGACTCCCCCGAGGAGGCGGCCGCCCTGCCGTTCGTGCACAAGGACACCGGGACGCCCGCCACCCGCGAGGAGATCGTGGCCGAGTGGCACCGAATCAAAAACGCGCCCGACCTCGCGAGGAAGGGCCACCTGGCGGCGAAGGCCATGCACACCCTAGAGCTGCCCGGCGCCGCGATCAACGAGCTCGTCCGCAAGCGGTTCGACATCAACGAGGCCCGGCTGTCGGCCTTCTTCCCCGGGTGGGCGGACTGGCCCGCCGACGCCCGGCTCGGGGCGCACAGCATCGCCTGGACGGGCTCGTACTTCCCCACCCGCTGGCCGGGCTTCACCGCCGCCGCGAACGCGGGCCGGTGGGAAGAGGCGGCGGCCCAGTCCCACCTGCGGGAGGACGGCAACCCCGGCATCGCCCCCCGGAACCGGGCGAACCTCCACCTGTTCCGCAACGCGGCCGCCGTGGTCGACCGCGGCCTCGACCGGTCCCTCATCTACTACCCCTCCGCCCTATGAGCGGCCTCCCCACACACTTCAGGAGCAGCGATGCTGAACCCGGCAGGATTTCCACGACCGGCAGCAGACGGCCACGCGGCCGGGGTGCCCACGCGGCATCGCGGAACGCGTCAACGGTGTTGACGTCGGCGCCGGGCACCTCACCGCCGTCACCATGGCGCCGGCGCGGCGCGAGACCCCGGATATCACCCACAGTACGGATCCGAGGTCGGCGAGATATTTCGAAAAGTCGTAATGGCCCTATGGTAATTGCGACAGATGCGCTTCTGGCTGTAAGCACGGATTGCGCGTACTTTTCATTGACAGGCGAGGAGGGAAAACGACGATGACTGTTATCGGCACCTGGAACGTCGAGAACCTGTTCAAATTCACGCCGGGGGGCAAGTTCGGTCCGACGAGCCAGGCGGCGTACGACGCCAAAATCGAGGGCCTGGCCGCGACCATCACCCGGGCAGGCGTCGACGTCCTGGCCGTGGAGGAGGTCGGCGACCCCGACGCGCTCGCCGATCTGGCGGCCCATTTGGGAAATGAGTGGCAGCACGTCACCTCCGGAATCTTCGATACCGGGCATCCCATTCGGGTCGGGCTGTTGTCTCGGCTTCCGTTCGAGGTTGTCACCGACCAAGCGACCTTCCCTCAGCAGCTGTCCGCGATTCAGGCCGGCGATGACGGCACGACCACCCACCAGATGGGCCGGGGCGCCCTGGCCGTCCGCGTCACCGAACCCGACGGCCGGACCATCGACCTGATCGTCGCGCATCTGAAGAGCAAGCTGCTGTCGTTCCCGCCAGGGCCCAATGGGCGGCCCCGTTTCCAGCCTCGCGACGAGGGCGAACGGGCCCGGATAGCGGCCTACGCCCTGTACCGGCGCACCGCCGAGGCCGTCACCGTACGCGCCTTGGCCGACGAACTGCTCGCCGGTCACGGCGAGGCGCGCCAGGTCATGGTGATGGGCGACTTCAACGACGAACCGAAGGCCGCCACCACCCAGATCCTGCTGGGCCCGCCCGGCTCCGAACTGGGCACCCCGGGCGCCGACCAGCCCGACCGCGGTGACAAGACCCGGCTATGGAACCTCGCCCCCCGCATCCCCGCCGCCGAGCGGTTCTCCCGGGTCTTCCACGGCCGCGGCGAACTCATCGACCACCTGCTCGTTTCCCACGCCCTCCTCGCCCGCGCCCTCGAAGTCCACACACTGCAGCCGGCGGACGCGGCCGGCCCGCACGACGGGCTGCCCTCGATGACCGAAGACCCCACCAGCCGCCGCGACGCGCCAGCCTCCGACCACGCCATGGTCTTCGCTCGACTCAGCCCCTGACATTCACCAGCACCGAAAACCCGCCGCCCCAGGACGCCGTGGCTGTGCGGAAAAGGGTGATTCAGGCCGAGCCGATCGCCGGCGTGAGCGGCCAGGAATCAGGCGATCACGCGCTGGGTCACCCTCGTGCCGGGCTGACCACCTAGCTGCATTTGGCATGCGAGCAAGGGCAGAAGCTGCTGTCGATCGTGCTGACCGTCGGGCAGCGCGGCGACAGCCCGCAGCTCACCACGGTCGTCGCCGGTATTCCCACCCGGGGCGGCGCTCCACTCCGCGAATCCAATGAAGAAATAGCCGTAGACGATGAACCAGTCACACGAGCAAAGGAGCCGATATGGAGAACGAACCGGAGGTCATGGTGGCGGCCATGCTCAGTCAGATCATCACGCAGGTCAAACAGAGCCGTCCGACGCGTACCGATGGGAGCGGCACGACACAGGGGTTTGTCTTCTCCCAGCAGGTACCCGGCCGGCCCGTCAGCCCGCGTGACTATGGCCTGCCCTGGCATCCAGCGGGCGGCACCCCGGGTCAGCCCGGGGCGCCCACGACCGAGTCTGTTAAGCGGGCGATGGCGGCCGCCTCGAACACGGCGGAACTCGTCGACTCACTCCTCGTCGTCACCGACGATGGCACGTTGGTGAGTTACAGCGGCGGTGGCCGCAAGCTCACGGTCGCCTACCAGGGCATTCTGCAAGCCATGGAGGCCGAGCAGGCACCGGCCCGCTCGCCCCAAATCGAGGCCCGGGTTGCTGAGGCGCGCAAGGTGCTGTGGACGCCGGACAGGGACCCCACACCGCTCTACAAACGCTACCTGGAGAACCAGAAGGCGTACTCGGACGCGACCTCGGCGTTTGTCGTCGCGCAGAACAGGATCCTTGCCGACCCCGCACAGCGGGACTCCTGGCCGGTTCTGGCCGCGCCGTTCCAGACCGACGTAGACCAGGCCTTCGACAAGTGGAAGGCCCAGGGCGCCGACGAGGTCGAAGCCGCGCTGGCAACCGTGGAATCCCTTGGCATACCTATGGAGCAGGGCATGATCGCGGCCGCCCGACGGCGGATGGAGGCCTGGTCCCTTGCTCTAACCGGCATCGTGGCCGTGAAGACGCCGTACTCCCGAGTGATGCCGAGCGAGTGGGCGATGAGCGATGTCGACGACACAGGCTGGACCCATCTCAAGATCGAGACTAGGGAGTACCACCAGCACTTCGAGCAGCATGGCCACGGCCTGAGCACCGGCGAGTGGCGCGGCGACTCCTCGGCCAGCGGCGGAGATGCTGGGATTAGCATCTTCGGATTCGGCTTCCACGGCCGCCACGACGAGCACAACGCGTCAGGCAGCGCCGGGTTCTCCAATCAGGGCAGCGACGGCACCACGTTCACCAGCGATGCCAGCAACCTGACAATCGAGCTGCAATACGCCCTGCTCACCATCGAACGGCCCTGGCTGACCACCGACCTGTTCCGAATGCGCAGCTGGTACCTGCGTGGCGAACGGGAAAAGACGATCAGCGATGGGACGATCTCGGGCCAAGTCAACACCGAGAAGCCGTTCCTGCCGATGATTCCGACCCATCTCCTCGCGGTCCGGAATGTAAGGGTCACGGCCGAGAACTGGGGCACAGTGGCGACTACGCTGAGCAGCTGGTGGTCCCGGCACGAGTCGCAGTATTCGACGAGCGGCAGCTCCTCGGGCGGCGGTATCAGAATCCCGGTGCTGGGCCCACTCAGCCTCGACGCCGGCGGCTACCACTCCGAGGACCACCACCAGAGCTCGTTCAAGGACGAAAACGGCAACGACCACAGCGCAGACTTCGGGGCACGCTTCAATGGTCAGACCCTGGAGATCAACGGCACCCAGATCGTCGCCTGGCTGAGTGAGATCATCCCGCTCAGCCCGCCCAAGGCCGACCCGTCGCTGCCGCCGGAGCAGTGACCCATGGGCGTCACGATCGACGAACTCGCCAGGAACCTCGAAGCCTTCTTCGCCGAATGCTTCCCGCTCGCCGTGGGAAGCGGGCCGGGCTCGCTGTTCCTGCTCCTCGACAACCTCGGCACACCCTTGGAAGTCCAAGATTTTGATGGCGCTCTCTTTTCCCAGCAGCGTGCGGCTCAACTCGCCGATCAGGTGCCGCATCCGGCCGGACTGGCACGGGGGTGGTATCTGCCGTCGTCGGGCACCAGACTGTCTCGCTGGTATGGCGCCGCCATCGAAGGCAGCGCCCCGCTCTCGACAGACGAACCGGCGTTTTCCTCCTTCACCGCGAAACGGAAGGAAGCCATTCGACTGCTGGAGGAGAACAAGCTTGTCTTGGCCGGGGGTGGGCCGAACCCGGTCGGCGTCCACGACACCTACTACGCCACCCAGATGACCCCAGCCGACTGGGACAATCCCGCGAGTAACGCATGGCAGAGCTACCGCCTTGACTCGCAGGATCACCCCCCGGACGGCGGCCGTCAGCTTGGGCCCATTCGGGTGCCGGAGTGGCGGATCAGATTCGCCGCCCCGGAGCTGGTACAGCCGATCATAGGAGGCCACCTCCCGCGCGTCCGTGACCTCGACCGGCTGATCAGGCTCAACCCCTCCCCGGAACTGGCACAGCCGATCGCAGGCGGTGACCACCGGCGCGTCCGTGACCTCAACGGGCTGATCAGGCTCAAGCCCTCCCACCTAGAGCCAATTCGGGAGCCGGATCCGTTACTCGCGGTGCCGATCGCAGAACCTGATCTGCGCCGTCGGTTGATTCTGCCCAAGATACTCGCCCGGCCCGACCCGGAGATCGTGATCAAAGGGACCCCCACTGCGCCGGTCACCTCCACCGGGTTCCATGTGTCGTTCCAGTACTGCCTGGTCCGGTTCGACCGGCCGTGGTGGGATGACGTCTTCCTGACCGCCTCGCAGTGGAAGGTCCCCGGCCAACCGCCGGGCGGAATCAGTACCGGCTCTGCCACCGGTCCGTTCGGCGTGATGACCCTAGTCACTGTCGGCATGCTGGTCGTCAAGGACCTCGTGATCAGCGCCACCTGGTCGGAAGCCGACGAAACCATCCTGAAACAGGGCATAAGCCTCGGCCCCTTCAGTGTTTCGGGCGCCCACTTCGATGTTTCGAAGGGCGAGATCAGCAGATCGGGAATGCAGGCGATCGCCTGGCTATGCCAGGTCCCGCCTATCATTCCTCCCTCGTAAGGGATAGCACCGGCGCAATTCATCACGCGGGAGCCGTCCTCGAGATTCAGATGAAGAGGCAAGGCGAGGAGGAATATTCAGGGAAGTAGTGGCCATGAATCGCATCGCCGGCTCGACGGTGCTGGGGTCGAGTGCGGCCGGTGAGCCGTTGTCGTCGTGACCGCGGCTGGAATGGTGCTTCTTTCTGCCCGATAGCGGGCTACCAGCTGATCCACCCCTGGGAGACCCCGTAGGTCCGGGCCACCTCACCTTGGGTACGGCCCTCCATAACGACAGCGGTGGTGACCAAACGCGCCTCCCGGTTCATTGCGGGTACGGGTCACGGTCGGCGGCAGCACGTGGACGACCGCGATCTTCCCGGACAGCGCGCGTGGTAGCTACGTGCTGCCCATCAAGCGCGCTGTCCGCACGGCCGAAGCCCTCGACGCAGGCGACATCGCGACCGTGGCCGTCAAGCTCATCGACTGCGCGTCGGCGCCCCCCAGAGGCAGTTGAGACGATCCTGTCCCGGTACGGCCTGGATGGCGATGTCCATCCGGTCGAGTCGATCCCGCACACGCCGGTCGGCAAGGCGGACAAGCTACGCCTTCGAGTCACGTTCGGACTTACGGCCAAATGACACCAAGCTAGGCCGTCTTCGCCGCCGCCCGGGCGAACAGAGTAGTGCAACGCCGACGGCACTAACCATTTACTGTGGCCCGTCCTGCCGAGTCCGTGTCGCGAGTAACCGCCAGGCCGTGTTGAAGGGCCGCGCGGACGCCTCCAGGCTGATTTGCCGGGCCGTTAGCTCGACTCACCAACCGCCGCCCCCATCAGTAGCGGCGGGAGCGGGGAAAGGTGACGCACAAGCCGAGCGCCGGGGGAAGTGGAGGAGCCTTTCGACCACGGCCTGGGGGCGATGGCGGGGCGGGCTGACTACCAAGTCCCAGCCAGCCTGGGCAGCTAGTCACATCCGCCGAGCACAAGGATGTGGGGCGCGCCCAGAGCTGATCCTTGGTGCCGTCCTTTACATTGTAGATCAAAGCCTCATCACTGCAGCCTGACGGTTTGAACATTTGATGAGCGCAGTGGCTTCGATGCCTCGGAAAGGGCGGCAGCCTGCGGCAACGTAAGACAGCGGGGTGTCGGCAACTGACGGCTCGTCCGAGCAACAAACGAGCAACGAGAAACAGAAAAGCCGTGATCACTCTCGCGTGATCACGGCTCCGACCTGCTAGAACAGTGTCGGGACGGCGGGATTTGAACCCACGACCCCTTGACCCCCAGTCAAGTGCGCTGCCAAACTGCGCTACGTCCCGTTGCCCCGGTCTCCCTGGGCACACCCAAACCTTAGCGCAGTTTCCGCCCTCGTGCGTACACGAACCGCGCCAGTGGGCCTAGGCTGGCGATCATGGGGAGGAAGGCGCGCATCGACCAGGAAGAACTCGTCCGGCTGGCCGCCGAAGGCTGGACCAACGCCCGCCTCGCCGAGCACTTCGGTGTGACGGAGTCGGGCATCCTGCAGGCGAAGCGCGCGGCCGGCCTGTCCAAGCCGATGACGGACCACAGCCGTGCCCTGCCGTGGAAGCTCCGGCGCGAGCACAGCCAGAGCGGGCCCGCCACCAACCTTCGGAACCTCTCCGCCGCGGCCCAGGGCCGCCGGATTCCCAAGGACAAGCTCAACACCGCCCTGCGGTGGGCGAGCCGGCTGGTCGACAACGGGCTCGACATCGCCTACGACCCCGAGCGGGGCTTCCACGAGGTGCCCGCCGGGGACGACTCGCACGTCGCCCGGGTCCTCGCCGAGGCCCGCGAAGCCACGGACGCGGCGGGCACCACTCCCTGACCGTACGGCTGCTCACACACCGTCGCGCGGCAGGGGCGTGGTCTCCTCCCGTACGTGCACGTGGCGCTCGCCCGGGTGGACGGCGGTGTGCGACTCGGTCTCCTGCACGTGGACGTGCGGCTCGGCCGCCGGGTCCACGGTGTACATCGTGTCCGGCTCGATGGTCTCCACCGTCTCCTCCGTCCGCGGACGGCGGGTGTAGCGACCGGTCAGCACCATGCCGACGATCCCCACGGCCATGAGAATCCAGCCGATCATTTGAAGGTCGATTCCAGGAACGTCCCATTTGACGGCGAACGCGAGAACCGCGCCGACCGCGATGAAGGCGAGACTGGCCCCGAAGCCCATGGCTACCTCCTCTGCTGGTCAACGGCCCTTTACCCGCAGAATCCGCGATTACGCAAGGCGTGAAGGCCGCATTCCCGGGCAGTGCGGATGAACAACGCATTCACCCCTGGAGGCAGATATGACCGCCGTAGCATGGGTGGCCGTCGTGATCGTCGCCGTGCTGGTGATCCTGGCAGTCGGCTACCTGGTGTCGGCACGCAATCGCCGGCGCCACCTGCAGGACCGTTTCGGGCCCGAGTACGAACGGGCGGTGCGGGAGAGCGACAGCCGCAGGGAGGCCGAGCAGGAACTGCTCGCCCGCGAGGAGCGCCACGCGAAGCTGGACATCCGCCCGCTCGACCCGCAGACCCGGGAACGGTACGCGAGGAAGTGGGCCGACGTGCAGGAGCGGTTCGTCGACGCTCCCGGCTTCGCCGTGACCGAGGCGGACGCGCTGGTCACCGCGGTGATGGCGGAGCGCGGCTATCCCACCGACGAGTTCGAGCAGCGTCTGAGCGACCTGTCGGTGGCCCACGCCGCGACGCTCGACCACTACCGCAAGGCCCACGACATCAGCAGCCGCGCCGCCCGGCAGGACGCCACCACCGAAGAGCTCCGCCAGGCGATGGTCCACTACCGCGCGCTGTTCCAGGAGCTTCTCGGCGACGGCGCCGACGTTCCTCCGAACGACCACGTCAACGGCACCGCGTACACCACAGGCGGTTACGACGGCGCCACGATGAACGGCCACCACGCGGACGTACGGAAGGCGGGGCGATGACCATGCGGACGAACAGGTACGACGAGCGCGGCGAGGTCGCCGAGCAGCCGACTCCCGAGACCCCCGAACCCCTCGAGGAGGAGGCTCGCAGAGAGAGGGCTCTCGCGGACGCCGTGCGGGACGAGCACGAGGGTCCCGGTCCCGTCTACTCCCCCAGCGACGCGTACACCGCCGGCTACGCGGACGGCACGGCGGGGAACGCCGGCGACCGCGCGTACCCGGATGGCACGGCCCGGGAAACCGGCGGCAACGCGGAGACGGACACAACGGCCGACGGCGGTGACTCCCGCTACCGCGAGCCGTACGGCCAGGCGGGCGACGACGTCCTCACGTCGCCCCAGACCGGTGGCAGGCACACGGCCGAAGGCGACCGCCTCGTCGCGGGCGGCCGTACCGACCACGACACCGAGGCCCGCACCTCGGCCGACCGTCCCTACGACGCCGCGACGGGCATGCACGAGACCTACGGCGACGACGCGGACCGCGACCCGGAGACAGACGGCACCGGGTACGCGCGGGACGATGTGGCCGCCGGGGACACCACCGCCTCCAGAGACACCACGGCCTCCGGGGACGCTACGGCCCTCCACACCACCACGGCCGGCACCCCTGCCGCTCCCGCCGTCGACGGCCCCGTGGCCTACCCCGTCACGGCCGCCACCGCCGCCTCCGGTGCGGCGTCCGTCCTGGACGAGGCGCTGGAAGGCCGGTGGCGCGAGATCAAGGCGGGCTTCGTCGACGATCCCCGCCAGTCGGTCGAGCAGGCGGACGCGCTGGTGGAGGAGGCCCTGTCGGCCTTCACCACCCGCCGGCAGACGCTGCTCGACCAGTGGAAGGACAACGAGCGGGGCGACACCGAGGCACTGCGCCTGGCCCTGCACGAGTACCACTCGCTACTAGCCCAGCTGACCCGGAAGTGAGGTAACAATGCTCGCCATCGCCGCGGCGGTCGTCTTCGGGATCGCCTTCCTCCTCGATCTCCTCAACGCGAGCATCGGCATCGGCCTGACCGCGCTGCTCGCCCTCGGCCTGTGCCTGCTGTCGCTGCACCAGGCCGGCGTCGGCACCGCCGGGGTGAACTCCTGGCGGGGCGGCTGGCGCGGCGGACGCGTCCGTCGCTGACCCCCGTGAGCCGAACGCCTCCCCTGGAAAACCCACCCCTGAAAACGCGCCATCCGGAAAGACGGTCTCGCGGAAGCGCCCCTTCCGCGAGACCGCAAGACAGCGCGACCGCAGGACACCGAGACCGCAAGACACCGAGACCGCAAGACAGCGAGGCCGGCGACATTCGCCGCGCATGTGCTCCCACCGCCCCCGCAGGAGACCGAGATGCCGCACAAGGTGAAAGAGGTCATGACGCGCGATCCGGTCACGCTGCCGGAGGAGGCCCCGGTGGTCAAGGCCGCCAAGCTGATGCGCGACCGCGGGATCGGCGACGTGCTGGTGATCGGGGACGGCCGTCTGCGCGGGCTGGTGACCGACCGGGACATCGTCGTACGCGCGGTCGCGGAGGGCAGGGACCTCACCACCACCCCGCTGGCGACGCTGTGCACCCGCGACGTGGTGACCGTCGGCCCCGACCAGGACGTGGCCGAGGCGGCGCGGTTGATGCGTGAGAAGGACGTGCACCAGCTTCCGGTGGTCGTGGACGGCCGCCCGGTCGGCGTCGTCGCCCTCGCCGATCTCACACCGGGCTACGCCCCCGGCCTCGATCCCGATTTCGCGCCCGCCCACGCTCCCGACGACGCCGCCGGCCTCGGGCTGGACAGCGCCCTCGCCTGACCGGCCCCGGACGGCCCCGTCTCGCGCAGGTGTTCGCTCCTGCCGAAAACCATGCGTGCGTGAGCTAGCTGCTCATATAGCGTGTTCGGCATGATTTTGCCCTCCCCGCGACGCGCCCCTGGACCACAGCCGTGCTGACCCGTCTGCTCCGCACGTACCTGCGGCCCTACTCGCCCGCGCTCACGGCGGTGGTGCTGTTCCAGCTGGTCGGCACCATCGCCTCCCTGTACCTGCCGAGCCTGAACGCCGACATCATCGACCAGGGGGTGGCCACCGGCGACACCGGCTACATCCTGGTCACCGGCGGCTGGATGCTGACCGTGTCCCTCGTGCAGATCGCCTGCTCGATCGCGGCGGTCTACTACGGCGCCCGGGTGGCGGCGGGGTTCGGCCGGGACGTCCGGTCGGCGGTCTTCCACCGGGTGAGCGGCTTCTCCGCGCGGGAGGTCTCCGCGTTCGGGGCTCCCTCGTTGATCACCCGTAACACCAACGACGTGCAGCAGATCCAGATGCTCGTGGTGATGACCTGCACGATGCTGGTCGCCGCGCCCATCATGGGCGTCGGCGGCATCATCATGGCCCTGCGGCAGGACGTCGGGCTGTCGTGGCTCATGCTGGTCTGCGTCCCGGTGCTGCTGGTCTCGATCGGGCTGATCGTCTTCCGCATGGTCCCGCAGTTCCGCGCCATGCAGACCCGCATCGACACGGTCAACCAGGTGCTCCGCGAGCAGCTTTCCGGCATCCGCGTGGTGCGGGCCTTCGTCCGGGAGCGCGAGGAGACCCGCCGGTTCGCGAAGGCGAACGACGAGCTGACCGGGACGGCGCTGCGCGTCGGACGGCTGACCGCGCTGATCTTCCCCACTGTGATGCTGATCCTCAACGCCTCCAGCGTCGCCGTGCTGTGGTTCGGCGCCGCCCGGGTGGACAGCGGCGAGATGCAGGTGGGCGCCCTCACCGCGTTCCTCATGTACCTGATGCAGATCCTCATGTCGATGATGATGGCCACCTTCATCTCGATCATGATCCCGCGTGCGGCGGTGTGCGCGGAGCGCATCACCGAGGTGCTGGACACCGAGTCGTCGGTGCGCCCGTCCGAGCATCCCGTACGGCAGGTGGACCGCCGGGCCGAACTGGAGCTGCGTGACGTCGAGTTCCGCTATCCGGGCGCGGAGGCGCCGGTGTTGTCCGGTGTCTCCTTCCGCGTGGCCGCGGGGCAGACCACCGCGGTCATCGGCAGCACCGGGTCGGGGAAGACGACCCTGGTCTCCCTGGTGCCCCGGCTGTTCGACGCGACGTCCGGCGCCGTGCTGATCGACGGTGTCGACGTACGCGACCTCGACCCCCAGATGCTCTGGACGCGCATCGGCCTGGTGCCGCAGAAGCCGTACCTGTTCACCGGCACCGTCGCGAGCAACCTGCGGTACGGCAACCCCGACGCCACCGACGAGGAGCTGTGGGAGGCGCTGGAGGTCGCCCAGGCCCGCGACTTCGTCGAGGCGATGCCCGAGGGCCTGCAGGCGCCGATCTCCCAGGGCGGCACGAACGTGTCCGGCGGGCAGCGCCAGCGCCTGTCCATCGCCCGCGCGCTGGTCGCCAAGCCGGAGATCTACTTGTTCGACGACTCGTTCTCGGCGCTCGACCTGACCACCGACGCCAGGCTGCGCGCCGCGCTGCGCCCGTACACGGCCGGCGCCGCCGTGATGATCGTCGCCCAGCGGGTCTCCACCATCGCCGACGCCGACCAGATCGTCGTCCTGGACGACGGCGTCGTCGTCGGCATCGGCACCCATGACGAACTGCTCGGCTCCTGCCCGACGTACGTCGAGATCGTCGAGTCCCAACTCACCGCGGGGAGTGCGGTATGAGCGACCGGCCCACAGCACCCGTGCGACCGCGGCCCGGCGGAGGCGGCGGTTTCGGGCCCTTCGGCGGCGGGCAGATGCCGGCGGAGAAGTCGATGAACTTCGGCCCCTCCACCCGGCGGCTGCTGCGGCGGTTGAGCCCGGAACGGCCGAAGATCGTGGCCGTGATCGGCCTCGCCGTGATCAGCGTGGTGTTCTCCGTCATCGGGCCGAAGCTGCTCGGCCGCGCGACTGACGTGATCTTCAGCGGTGTGATCGGCGGACAGCTGCCCGCGGGCACGACCAAGGAGCAGGCCGTGCAGGGCCTGCGTGCCTCGGGCCACGGCGACTTCGCCGACATGCTCGCGGGGATGGACGTCGTCCCCGGCCACGGCATCGACTTCGGCGCGCTGGCCACGGTCCTGGCGTGGGTCCTGGGGCTCTACGTCGCGGCGTCGCTGTTCATGTGGCTGCAGGGCCGGCTGCTCAACGACGTGACGCAGCGCACGGTGTTCCGCCTCCGGGCCGACGTCGAGGAGAAACTGCACCGGCTCCCGCTGAAGTTCTTCGACGGCCAGCCGCGCGGCGAGCTGCTCAGCCGGGTCACCAACGACATCGACAACGTGTCCCAGACCCTGCAGCAGACGCTGAGCCAGCTGCTCAGCTCGCTGCTCACCGTGGTCGGCGTGCTGGTCATGATGTTCGTGATCTCGCCGCTGCTCGCGGCGATCGCGCTGGTGACGATCCCGGTCACGATGATCGTCACCGGGCAGATCGCCAAACGCTCACAGAAGCAGTTCGTCGCCCAGTGGGCCCACACCGGCACGCTGAACGCCCACATCGAGGAGGCGTTCACCGGTCACGAGCTGGTGAAGGTCTTCGGGCGGGGCCCTGAGGTCGAGCAGGTGTTCCAGGAGCGCAACGAGGCCCTGTACAAGGCGAGCTTCGGCGCCCAGTTCATCTCCGGGATCATCATGCCGATGATGATGTTCATCGGGAACCTCAACTACGTCGCCATCGCGGTCGTCGGCGCCGTACGGGTGGCCGGCGGCTCGATGAGCCTGGGCGACGTCCAGGCGTTCATCCAGTACTCCCGGCAGTTCACCCAGCCGCTGACGCAGGTCGCCTCGATGGCCAACCTGCTGCAGTCGGGGGTGGCCTCCGCCGAGCGGGTCTTCGAGCTGCTGGACGCCGAGGAGCAGGAGCCCGACCCCGCCGACCCGGCGCTGCCCGCCACGCGGCGGGGACGCGTCGAGTTCGAGCACGTGTCCTTCCGGTACGACCCCGAGCAGCCCCTCATCGAGGACCTGTCGCTGGTGGCCGAACCCGGGCACACGATCGCGATCGTCGGCCCGACCGGCGCGGGCAAGACCACGCTGGTCAACCTGATCATGCGCTTCTACGAGCTGGACGCGGGCCGCATCACCCTCGACGGCGTCGACATCACGGCGATGCGCCGCGAGGACCTGCGCTCCCAGATCGGCATGGTGCTCCAGGACACCTGGCTGTTCGGCGGGACGATCCGCGACAACATCGCCTACGGCAACCCCCGGGCCACCGACGAGGAGATCCAGGCGGCGGCGCGGGCGACGTACGTCGACCGGTTCGTGCGCACCCTGCCCGACGGGTACGACACCGTCATCGACGAGGAGGGCGGCAACATCAGCGCCGGCGAGAAGCAGCTGCTGACCATCGCCCGCGCCTTCCTCGCCAACCCGTCCCTGCTCATCCTGGACGAGGCGACCAGCTCGGTCGACACCCGCACCGAGGTCCTGGTGCAGCACGCGATGGCCGCGCTGCGCAGCGACAGGACCAGCTTCGTCATCGCCCACCGGCTGTCCACCATCCGCGACGCCGACCTCATCCTGGTGATGGAGGCGGGGAGCATCGTCGAGCACGGCACCCACGACGATCTGCTCGCCGCCCGGGGCGCCTACCACCGGCTCTACTCCGCGCAGTTCGCCGGTGCCCTGGCGGGCGACGACGCCTCCGCCGCGGCGCAGTGAGCGGTGGGGGGGGGGGGCGGGGGTCGGGGCGGGTTGTAGCCATCGGCCCCCCCCGGCCGCGTCACAGCCCCGCGGGCCGGAGACGCCCGGCGGCGAAGGGGGGGGGTTGGGGGCC